>NZ_AP043881.1:0-4940 GCF_055392695.1 Gracilibacillus sp. JCM 18966
TAATCGATTCTATAAAAGGAGCAGATATGGTTCTGATTACTATTGGAGCGAACGATGTAATGAAAATATTAAAAGATAATTTTATGAATTTGACAATGGAACCTTTTAATGAAGAAAAAGAACCGTATGGAGATAGGTTAGAGCAAATACTAAAAAGAATTGAAGCATTACAACCAAATGCCAAAATATATTTATTAGGTCTATTTAATCCATTTGAAAAATATTTTAGTGATATCAAAGCATTGGATCAAATTATGACTCAATGGAATACTGAAAGTAAGCAGGTAGTTAGCCAATTTGAGCAGGCTACTTTTATCCCAATGCAAGATATTTATCAAGGTAGATCACAGAATCTTCTAGCCGAGGATAATTTTCATCCGAATACACGCGGTTACCAATTAATTGCTAATCGGGTATTATCCTATTTAAAAAGCGATTTAGAGGATTCGGCCAATAATTAGAAGGTGATAACTTGAAGGAGAAACTACTCATTAACTGGAAAAAACTTTTTATTTCGTTAGCGATTCTAAACGGGATTATAGTATTATTACTGATTGTGTTTATTTTATGGCCAGTACCTAATGCCTCTTATCCTAGTAAGGAATATATTGAAGAAGATCCCGGTGCAGAATTTACGATTCAATCAAGTAAGGAAAACTTAACAGAGCTTGTAAATGCGTATATTGATAAGCTATTAAAAGATAAAAATGATAAATATGCGGTGAGCTTTGACGACCAAGTACATTTAATGGGAGCAATTGAGGCTTTTTCTACAGAGGTCCCTGTAAGTATTACCTTTGATCCCAAAGTACAGGATAATGGAGATATTATTCTTAAGGCTAGTGAAATGTCGTTAGGATTATTACGTTTACCAAAGGATAAAATTTTAAAATACGTAAATGAACGTGTCTATACACCAGATTGGGTTACTATCCATCCAAAGGAGGAAAGCATCTATTTAGCCTTAACCAAAATGGAATTAAAGAGTAATTTTCGAGTAAGGGCACAACAATTCGATTTGGAAAATGACAGGATAACCTTCCGTTTTAAAGTACCAAACGAAACATTGGGGCTTTAACCTTGTTCAACCGCCTTCAGTGGGCAACATTTCCCCACTGAAGTTCCACCCCTCTCCTTCATCCATGAAAACCAATTTATTTAATGATTCCATGTTGATAGGCATACACTGCCGCTTGTGTTCTATCCTGTACCTCTAGCTTACTCAGAATGTTACTCACATGGACCTTTGTTGTTTTCAATGCAATAAATAGCTCGTCGGCAATCTCTTGATTGGTTTTGCCTTGAGCAATTAGTAATAATATTTCCATTTCTCGATTCGTAAGACTATCATGAAGCCTATTGGTCCGTTGTTTCCGCATATTTGCCATAACCTTTGTTGTTACCTCTTTTTCTAACACACTCTCACCTTTATAGGTATCTCGGATTGCTTGGGCGATTACCTCAGCTTTGGAGGTTTTTAATATATAACTTGTTGCCCCAGCTTCTAATGCTGGATATACTTTATCATCATCGATAAAGCTCGTCACAATGAGAATTTTTGCATCTGGCCATTGTTGCATAATATGGCTTGTTGCTTCAATCCCATCCATTTCCTCCATCACTAAATCCATCAAAATAACATCAGGGCGTAATTCTAAAGCTAGTTCTACCGCTTTTATGCCATTATCCGCTTCTGCTACTACATCAATATCCTCCTGTGTCGATAAATAAGCACTCACTCCAATTCTGACCATTTCGTGATCATCGACAAATAAGACCCTAATCATTTTATTCCTCCTCTATCATCGGCACACGAACCTCTATCCTTGTTCCTTTCTCTGGAATACTAATGATACGGAAGTAACCACCAATTTCCGCGGTTCTCTCCTGCATATTAATAATTCCATAGGAGCCTGCTTGCTTTTCTTCTATATTAAATCCGATACCATCATCTTCTATTTTCAATATGGCAAAGCCATCTCTTTCTATTAATAGTGTATCAATACTTCTTGCTTTAGAGTGTCTTAAAGCATTGGAAACACCCTCTTGTAAAATTCGAAACAGATGATCTTCAATTCCTTTATTTACTTGAATATCCTCCAGCTTCCATGTAACTTCCATTGGCACTTTTGCCCTTAATTCTTGCAAAAGCTGCTCCATACCCTCTTTTAATGATTTGTCCTTTAATAGAACAGGGCGCAAATGCAATAGTAATGCACGCATTTCTAACTGTGCTTGTTGAATCATTGCCTCGACTTGACTTAGCTGTTTCGTCATAGTGGCGTTTTCCTGATGATTGCTCGCATTTACTGCGGAGACAAGCATGGACGCAGCAAACAGCTCTTGACTAACCGAATCATGAAGTTCTCGGGCTAGACGGTTTCTTTCTTCAGAGATTACTTGGTTTATCGTATCCTCTTGATCCTTCGCTCTTTCCTCAATTAGCTTCTGGGCACGCTTCGTTTGCTGTTGAATATAGTCCTGTACTTCTTTTAGCTTTTCATGAACAGAATGGATTTCATCAAAATCCTTCTCATCAGTGAAAGTTTGATTTTTTAGTATTAAGGATAAGCTTTGTTCAAGAAACCTAACTCGTTTGTTAACAACATAGGCTACTATGACACCCACAAGTATGCCAAATAATATCGTGATGGTTGGTACTATAATCAGAAATGGAACTTCCCATACCTTCTCTGTCCATAAGGATCGTAAATTGTCTAACGGAAAGGCAAGAAAAAATAAGGTGCTCAGCAATAGTAAGAAAATAAACGTAACTACTATTATGGTAGCAATTAAACGACTATAAACCTTCATCCTCTTATCACCTCAAGCTTTCCGATTAGAACCTGGGTGTAAATCTTTACCTTTTGGGAAGAAGTATGATAATGGTCTGTTTGCATTTGAATATTTCGATTAAAAGCATTACTCTCTTTATGCTCGAAAACCTGTATTTCCCCATATAAAACAGAGTGATCAATTGATACCTCTACATCATAAGGAACGATAATCCGTACATTTCCTACTAGCTGCCTGATAATTACGGTCGATTCTTCTTTTGGTAGCATTGTATTATTTAAGTCAATCGATATATCACTAACAAAAGATTGGATGTTCATATCCTGCCATGCATAAGGTTGACTACTTTTATCATATTTTCCAAACCATTTATTCCAGAAGACTTTTCCTTCTGTTACTACATTCTCAAAAAGTGAGCTATCAAGATGATATTGCTTCGGTTCTTTCTTTGTTTTATACCAGCTCCAAGCAATATAAAAAATAATTGCTAATATAATAAAACGTACTGCGAAGGTGTCTATGATGGTAATAAAAAGAAAAAATACCCCACCCCAAAAGATCGTTTTACCGCTCATTTTATGATAGGATCGTTTTCCAAAATAAATAGCAAAGCCCGATAATAAGAGGGTAAACAGGTGACCAGGATTAATAAAGATGAATTCTATCGCAAATAAAACACAGCCAATAATGAAAAGGATGTGTATCCAATCTATTCGTGTTTTGTTTACCATATAAAGCAGCCCCCTGTCATTTCCATCTTTTATCTCAATAGATTAGAGGTGCAGCGATCACACTGCACCTTTTTAGCATAGCATGTTTTTAGTTAGAAGTAGAAGCCTTTTTTTCTAGTTCAGCAAAGCGAGCATCTAATGTATGCAAACGGTATTCGGTTTGTACTCGTTGCTCGATCCGTTCAATATAGCTTTCAAGCTCAGCGAATTTGGAAGCGCTCTTGGATACTAGCTCTGTTTCAAGCACTTTGTTCATCCCTTGCTTTGTACGTGCGATATTTTCTCTGCTTTTAAGTTCTAATCGTTTGACATATAGATCTTTTAGCTTTTGTTTCATTTGGACATATTGTGTTTCCAGCATTTCTAAATCTTTGATAGCTTTTTCCTGCATCTTATTTAAATGCGCTACTCTAGCTTCAAATTGATCAAGCTCTTGCTTTGCTTCTTTTGCTAATTCTTCTTCTTGCATTTGCTCTGCTAATTCGTATTGTCGTCTGCGTTTTTCGACCATTAATTTCGCTTGGTTCCATTCACGAGTAATGTCTTGCTTAATTTCATATTGCTTTTCAACCAATCGTTTTATTTTTTTCACTTCTTGCTCACATTCGCGAATGTATTGGTTCACATGTGCGATTGGATTTTTTTCTTCCTTTTGATCCATTAGTTCATGTAAGTCTGCCATCACAGAATCCTTTATACGAGTTAATAAGTTTGCCATTTTATCTTCCTCCTTATTATTTTAAAGCTTGTCCCAGTTTAAATAATCATCGTTATAATAAGTATTTTCTTTTTCTTGTTTCCATTTTTTATAGGTGTAATATAACACCACTAATGCAACAATACCGATTAAAGCAGGTATATTAGAGAGTGACATAGAAACACCAATCAATATGACAAATGCCCATAACACTTTTTTCCCTGTTGTTTCAGCTAGTATGAATTTTCTTACTCCATAGTAAGCAATCGCTACACTAATCAAGAGCATGATTATTGGACCGACGTTTGCAAGCAACACGAAGGCTGCAATCACGCCTAAACAAATGAGTAAAAATGTTTTCATTTGCGTTCCCTCCTTCCATACTCTTATGATAGCTTGTCTCCATTCTTTTCATAACTGGCTGTAGATATAACTTGGCTAAGACTTGAGGCTTATTTTTAGTGTCGACTGCGAAATTGGGGATTTTTTTGCGACTTCTGGATTTTTTTTGCGACTTCTGGATTTTTTTTGCGACTTCTGGATTTTTTTTGCGACTTCTGGATTTTTTTGCGACTTCTGGATTTTTTTGCGACTTCTGGATTTTTTTGCGACTTCTGGATTTTTTTTGCGACTTCTGGATTTTTTTTGCGACTTCTGGATTTTTTTTGCGACTTCTGGATTTTTTTTGCGACTTCTGGATTTTTTTTGCGAAAAAA
>NZ_AP043882.1:0-7456 GCF_055392695.1 Gracilibacillus sp. JCM 18966
CTGGTGGTGAAGGTGTGGGCTACCACGATCTTACTGCTGGTAATACGGGAGGAGAGTTCCGTGAAGATGATGTAGATATGAGAGTACACCCAGACGGTTCTTATAATATTGGGTGGAATCAAAAAGGAGAATGGTATAAATATAATGTAAATGTAAGTGAAGGTGACAACTATACGTTGGATATGAAGGTTGCCACAACTTTTAAAGATAGCCAGGTAAGATTATGGCTAGATGATGAGATTGATTTAACAGGAGTAATAGATATACCAAGTACAGATAGCTGGGACGACTGGTCAAGTGTCATTAAAGAGAACATCTCATTACCTGCTGGAGACCATACGATTACAGTAGAAGTTGTAAATGGCGAGTTCGATTTTCATAGCTTTCGGTTTTATCAAGGGCCGAAAGAAGAAATGGAAATAGAAGGGGAGTATACCGCAAGCCTTGGAACATTCGCAAAATCGGTTATCGGGGAAAAAGATTGGAAAGATTACAGTGTGGAAGCAGATATTAATTTAGTGGATGGCAATGGTGAAGCCGGATTAATTTTTAGAGTAAACAACCCAGCCGATGGAATCGAATATAATCAAAACAGATCAGACTTCATGCAAGGCTATGTAGCCTATCTAGATGAAGATGGGGTGCATCTAGGAAAACTAAATTATAATTGGGAGTATTTGGATGGGGTGAAGATATCTGGTATAAAGGATGAGTGGCAGCATATGAAGGTAGAAGTGTTAGGATCCAATATTCGTGTATATGTAGGGGATATGGAGACCCCGAAAATTGATTATGATGATCATAGTGTCACGGCAATTAGTCATGGGAAAGTTGGGGTGAAAAGCTTATTTAGTAACGCTAAAATTGACAATTTCCTTGTAAAACCTATAGATATTAATCATCTTTCAATTGAGGAAATACTCAAAACAAATGAGAAGCTCGGTAACCTAAGTACACCCTTGTATAGGAAATTATACAATAAATTAAATCAATCACAGCATCATATGGACAAAGGTCGGATCGGACAAGCAACAAAGCACCTTAAGGACCTACTAATGAATCTAGAAAGAAATAAAGAAAAAATGGCTTTCCGTATTTATGAACAATTAAAATATGATGTAAATTATTTGATAGAATATTTGCAAAATAAATAAGAAATATTTTAGTTATTAATCCTTGTGCTAATTTTTCTTAAGACCCCACTTCAACATTGGGAAGTGGGGAATCTCTGTCAGAAAATGTCCAATGGAAGATTTCATTTAATGGGAGGTTAGGAAAATGAGTGGATTTAATGGGTTAGGAATGGGCTTAGGAAGCTTATCGAGATTATCCAAAGCGAAAACAAGGTCGATTAGTGCAGAAAACTTTGATGGGGGAAAAGGTAGAGGGGGAATGGCAACAGAAGGAACAGGTGCAGAAGCAGCAAGAGACTTAGGTCAAGGATGGAAGGTTTCCCCGTCTGTGATGTTGAAATCGAACACTTCTTTTACGATTGCTAATATAGAAGGGCCTGGTGTTATCCAGCACATTTGGATGACTACTTTCCCAGCACATTGGCGCGATTTAATTATCCAAATGTTCTGGGACGATGAAGATCATCCCTCCGTCGAAGTTCCATTTGGTGATTTTTTCTGTAACGGATGGAACGAGAGATGTCATGTTAATTCGATACCGATATCTGTTAATCCTGCTGGGGGAATGAATGCCTATTGGGAAATGCCGTTTAGAAAGTCAGCAAATATGAAGGTCGTTAATCTCAGTGATCAGGAATTCCCTCTATATTATCAAGTGGATTATAGCTTAACTGACATCCCAGAAGATGTTGGGTATTTTCACGCACAGTGGAATAGGAGTAATCCGTTGGCTTATAAAGAAGTTCATACAATTGTTGATGGAATTATGGGTCATGGTCATTACGTAGGTACTTATTTGGCATGGCAAGTAAACAGTAATCAATGGTGGGGCGAGGGAGAGATTAAGTTTTATATGGATGGAGACGAGGATTTTCCGACGATATGTGGAACTGGGACAGAGGATTATTTTGGCGGTGCCTGGAATTTTGAACAACCAAAAGGGGAGTATGGTCAATATTCAACAGCTTTTTTAGGTATGCCCCAAGTGATTAAACCTGATGGGCTTTACCGAGCGAATCAACGATTTGGAATGTATAGATGGCATATCATGGACCCAATACGCTTTGAAGAAGATTTGAGGGTAACCATTCAAGCTCTAGGGTGGCGTTCAGGAGGAAGGTACCTCCCGTTGCAAGACGATATTTCTTCTGTAGCTTATTGGTATCAAACGGAACCGCATGGGGATTTTCCAACACTACCTAATAAAGATGCGTTGGAAATTATTTAGATGGTGAATAAAAATCTTCTATTACGTTACCTAGCTATAAACCATCTATAATTTGCTTATTTTTTTGTATAACCTATGATAGAATGAATACAAATAAAAACTGGAAGCTTCAATTATAAATGGGAAATAGGTAGCCGTAAAATAGAAGGTGGGCATAGACTATGTTAGTTGCAGAAAGACACCAACGCATTGTGGAGGAAGTGAATCAGAAAAAAAGTGTGCGGGTATCAGAATTATCTGCACTTTTCTCCGTAACAGATGAAACAATCAGAAGAGATTTAGAGAAGCTAGAAAAGGAAAAAAAGCTAGCCAGAAGCCATGGAGGAGCTGTAAGTATTGAACCTTCTTCAGATGGACCAGAGATTCCTTTTCAAGAACGGGAAATTACTCATGTAGAGGAAAAGAAACAAATAGCAAAAGAAGCGGTAAAACACATTGTAGAGACCGATAAGATCTTATTAGACGCTAGTACAACCGCTTTATATGTTGCCAAAAATTTACCGAATATACCCATTACCGTTTTAACTAATTCGGTGAATGTTGTCTTAGAATTAAGTAAAAAACATCATGTAACGGTTATTTCAACTGGTGGGACGTTACTTGCCCGCTCCTTTTCATATGTCGGTCCCCTAGCAGAGCGTTCGATTGATTTATATCATGTGAATAAGGCATTTCTTTCTTGTAAAGGGATCCATTTCGAAAAAGGCATTAGTGAGTCCAATGAACAACAGGCACGTGTCAAACAGAAGATGATCGAGATTGCAGATACGACTTATATATTAGCAGATCATCATAAATTTCATCAACAAGCCTTTGCACATGTTTCGAAATTAGATCAAGTTCAACGGATTGTAACAGATAGCCAAGTGGATGAAGAGGATGTTCATCAAATAGAAGAATTAGGATTACAAGTGATCAAAGCCATTACTTAACTTGTAGAGACACTTAGTAAGAAATTACTAGGTGTTTTTATTTGTCGTAATATGATAGTATAATAGTATCATAACTTAGGTTATCCGATAAACAAAGTCGCGGAGTGATAGAATGCTCAAACATATTAAAAAGTGGAATACATTAAGAAATCAATTACTAGTCGTCTATTTATTCGTTATCTTACTAGTACTAATCATAGTTAGTGCCATTACTTACATTTCGGTAGAGGATTTGTTACAAAATAATGCAGAAGAACAAATTAGACAAACGGCTATTGAATCAAGTGGCCGTTATGATTCTTTATACGAGCAATTAAATATGGTAACGAAACAAGTAATTACGAATGAAGAAGTACAACATACCCTATTCAATGAAACAAGAGGAGATACCATTACATTTGACCAAAGACAATCCTTAATGAATACCGTGAATCTAATTCAAGCAAATGCGGATGGTATTTATTCCATCGAAATTTATACAAAAAATTACGAGCGTGTCATCCCGATTGATTCTACGAGTCTAGTTGATAGGGTAAATAAAAAGTGGATTACAGCTGCCAATGAAGCAAGAGGGGGATTAATCTGGCTTGGTGAAGACCCATATGACGAAAATTATTTTTTGGTTGGTCGTCAAATCAACTTAGTCGATCGGAATTTTCTTAGAGGTGGTTACATCCTTGCAAGGATAAGCAGAAGTCATTTTCAGCTTAATCCTACTAAGCAGGAGGAGGGGCTCAAGGATTATACGGTGGTGTTAGATGAACAGAATAGACCAATCGTTTCTAATTTTAATGGAGATAGGAATCGTTTACTGCATACGGATTCGGACAGGCTCATGATCGATGATGAAGAATATATGATTGTACAACATACCTCAGAACTCACAGGCTGGACCACTTATATGTTAACACCTGTTAGGCATCTAACCAATGGGATGTCTACCGTTCAGGCAGGGATTGTAGTGGCAGGAATAATTGGTATTATGATTTTCTTAGTATCCTCCCTCAATAAATTAATATATTCTTAGAATTTCATCGTTTTCCTTCCAATATCTCTTGATTACTTGAAGTCCATGATAGGCCACTTTACTATTATTTATAAATCATGATAAATATGGAATTCAATCGTCATACTTCTAACAAGGTATCGGATTTATTTTCCATTAAATGGTTATTGGTGTATGATCGCACAATGGATCTCCACTTGCACATGGCGGTGGACCCTCCCACGTCTCTCGGCGTCAATGCGCGTAAATTCCTTCGTTCGACCTGACCATGGTGGAGGCCGGAAATGCTCCTATAGTGGGTCGTTGCCCTGATGGATGTAATAACGACCGGCTTCTCCGTGCTTCAATTGTCAAAAGTTTGGTTGTAAACGTTGGTTCTATTGTTACTTATGCAACTTCCTGTATATTCGAAATCATGGGAATATCCCGAATCATTCGTTCTTCACTGAATGCGCAGTTACGTGTCCCTAATAGGAAAAATATCTTCACGACTTTTCTGCTTAATGCGACAAAGGATTGCTTGCCTGACAGTGGATTATGGGACCGATAGCGATAGTAATGATGCAATTGTTTGAATCCTTCATTGTGTAACGATAAGGGTCTTGCCACTTGATACAATAAGTTTCGCAGTCTTCTACGCCCTCGTTTGGTGATAGTCGTCTGACCCTTGAAATAACCTGATTGATTCAATTTTAAATTTAATCCCGCTAATTTAATGATTTGGCGTGGATCTTGATAATTTGTTAAATCACCAACTTCAGCAAAAAAACCAGCCACGGTAATGGCGCTCACACCTTTGATTGTCATCATCTGATCAGCACCAGGAATATGGAGAACGAGTTCTTTCAGTTGTGCTTCAAGAGCGATTCGTCGTTCTTCCAACGCCTTATACTGATCCAGGAGATAACGGATCTCTTGGCGTCCCATGCGCAAGCCTACTTGTAAGCCCACGCTATGCTTAGCTGCTTCTTTTAAGGCCTGAATTCGTTTGATTCCCACTGCTCGAGTTGCGGCCTGTTTGACTTCCAGAAGTAAGCTTTCTTCGGATGCTGCTCGTATATCTTCTGGCAGATAACCCTTATCTAATAAATGAAGGGCAGCCTTTCCCGTCCAATCTTTAAAGACCGTCAGAAACTCTGGAAAATAGCGATCCAGTGCATTATGCATTTGTGCCTTTATCGACGCGATATCCTCCTGGATCATGTCATAAAGCTTCATGCCTTCCCGCAATTCCGCATACACATCCTCGGGTAACGTTGGTTCGTGGTAACGACCGTCACGCATGACCTGTGCGATGACTTTCGCATCTTTGGTGTCATTTTTCGTTGGAGAATCGTCGTCCATTTCCTTGAACCGTTTTACCTTCATCGGATTAACAACCACCACGGGAATGTCTCGCGCCTTTAAATAATAAGCGAGATTCAGCCAATAGTGGCCAGTCGGTTCCATTCCAATTAACAGATTAGGTCGGTTGTGTTTCTCGGACAGGTTTTGAGCCCATTCTATCAACTCCAGAAAACCTTGATAGGAATTAGTGAACACTAGTCGTTTCACTAAATCTCGCCCACGATCATCTATCGCTCGGGCTACATGTTTGCGTTTGGCCACATCCACCCCAATAATTAAGGTTTGTTCATTGACTTGCGCTATTCGTTTATTTTGTGTAAAATCCATACTAGAAGTCCTCCTTCGGTACTTAATTCGAGGTCATGCATGACACTCTCTATCGTACCAAGGGGGCTTTTTTTATGCATTTCTCAGATTCGGCTATTTTTCCTCAAATTTTCTTATTACAGGAATGCTCCTATTTTTTATCTACGTTTATCACCAAGCCGATTACACGATTAACGAAAACAATGCGTGAAGCAGGGGAAGGTGTGCTTGCACAGAATCCTGTCATTCCATCAACGAACGAAATAAATGAATTAAATCAAACCTATAACCAGCTAGCAGCTGAGACGAACTATCTTGTGCAAATGGTCTATGAAAAAGAGCTATTAAAGAATAGAACAGAGCTGAAGGCATTACAAGCACAAATTCACCCACATTTCCTTTTTAATACATTAGATGCCTTGTACTGGTCATTAGATGAGAAGGAAGAAGAGGAATTAGCCAATGTTGTACTAGCGATGTCAGAGCTATTCCGTTATACGATTACAAAGGAAAATGAAGAGGAGTGGGTAATGATTAAAGACGAACTAGCCCACATTGAAAGATATATGGAAATCATGCGCATGAGATTTGGAGATCGATTAAATTGGGAAAAGGAAGTAGATTTTCAATGGTTAGATGCAAAAATTCCGAAGCTGATGATTCAGCCAATCGTAGAGAATGCGATATTACATGGGGCTGGAAATGTAGTTGGCCCATGTCATGTGACGGTTAATATTGAAAAAACGGAGCTAGAAAATCGATTGCGTATTTCAGTAATTGATAATGGACCAGGTATGAATCAAGAAATGCTTGCACATGTCAACAGCCTGATGAGTGGTTATCACAAAAACAAAAGAGGTTCAGGACTAGCTTTATATAATGTTCAGAAGAGACTGAATTTATTTTTTGAAGAAAAGGAATATCAGCCAATTGTGATTGAAAGCGAAGAGAAAAAGGGTACGAGGGTTAGCTTTGAAATTCCGATAAGGAGCTGAGAGTGAATGGAACGAAAAGTGATATTAGTAGTGGATGATGAGCCTAGAAGTCGCCAAGGGATAAAAAAGACAATAGAGAGAAACGCCATTGACCGATACGAGGTACTAACGGCAGAAAATGCAACAGAAGCAATCAAGCAAATTCATCAACAAAAGGTCCATGTTTTAATAACAGATATTCGCATGCCTGAGGTAACAGGACTAGAGATGTTACAGCAATTAAAGGAAAAGGCCCAAGATCCAGTAGTAATCATTATCTCTGCTTACTCTGAATTTGACTATGCTCATCAAGCACTGGAGCTAGGTGTGGTCAATTATTTGTTAAAGCCGATTGCGAAAGAAAAGCTAATGGAAGCAATCGAGAAGGCGATAGCAATGGAAGAAGAATTAAAAAGAAGAGGGATGGTAAAGAGAATCGTAGATGAAAAATGGATGGAAGTAAGCAATGAAACATCCTATAACCGAGCCGTAAAAGAAACGATCGCCTTTATTGAATCGCATTTTGCTGA